>NZ_JAYKZZ010000003.1:0-417 GCF_035818675.1 Parapedobacter flavus | reverse complement strand
CCGCAGGGACCTCGGGTGCTGCGTTGACGGTTACCGCCACGGCCGATGCTTCGCAATCAATCGTCAACGACCGCATCTGCACCAGGTATTCACCCGGGGCCAGGTCTGCGAAGACCGGCGACGAGTGGTATACCGGTGTTTCTCCGGTGCGGTACACCGCATATTCGTAATCCGTATCAACGGGGAACTCGATGGCGCCCGTGGTCTCCCCGCATTCCGGATGCACCACCGTGGGCATAATCGTTGTCGGGGTCGCGTTGATGGTTACCTCGACTTCCCCGCTCACGCATCCCGGTACCGACACATGCTGCGCTGTGACGCGGTAGGTGCCGGGGACTATATTTTCAAACAATGGCTCCGCTTGGTAGTCCGCGCCATTGATCGAATATTCGAAACCAGCACCCAAGGGTTCGGTGA
>NZ_JAYKZZ010000002.1:0-5897 GCF_035818675.1 Parapedobacter flavus | reverse complement strand
ATGGATCAGCTCCATCGTGCCATTGTAGTACTCAATGCCGTCGATATAGTCGCGCGTCTGTCCCAGGATGCCGCCCACGCTACGAAGCTTACGCCCCGTGCCATCGTACGTGTAGGTCACGTTCCCCACGGTGGCCGTCACGCTCTGGGGCAGGTTCAGGTAGTTGTACGTGGTCGCCGCGATGTTGTTGCCCGTGCTGCCGGTATTCGTGCGCGTCTTCATATTCCCGTTGGCATCGTAAGTATAATCCGTCGTGCCCGGCAGTTGGTAGGCCGCATCCGTCGAGGTGACCCCATCCACTACGCTTGTCAACCGGTTGCCCGTGTACGTATAGGTCAGGTTGTCCACCGCCGTACTATTGGTACCCGTACGCACCAGGGACTTGATGTTCCCGTTGCGGTCGTAGGTGAGTGTCTCGCGTCCTTTGCTGCTGGCCATTGCCCCCTGTTTAAGCCTGTTCAATGCATCGTACGTATAGCTGTACGTATCGGGCACCCACGCCGGCGGGCTGCCTGTGTTGCTCCGGCGCATGAAAACCTGGTGCGAGATGTTGCCCGTGTACTGCGGGTTGGACGACGTATCCCCGTAGCGTAGCAATTGCCGGAACAGGTCCGAATGCGTGTACCTCAGCCAGCCCCGCTCGTTGTAGCTGTAGGTGACCGCCTGCCCGAAGCTCGTGCCGCCGTTGGTACTGTGCAGCCCCTTGTTGCGCAACTGCCCTACCTCGTTGTACGTGTTGCGCGCAATCAGCGTGCGCGTGCCGGTGTTCACCGTCTTCCACGTGTGCGTCTGCCGCCCGCGGTGGTCGTAGTCGTACTCCGTGATGATGGTCACGTTGGGCGTCGAGGCAGTCGTGGTATGGTGTTCTCGTATCTCCTTCTCCAACTGCCCCGCGAAGTTGTATTCCCTGGTGATATCGTCGAACTTGCTCGACGTGGACGAGCCGCCAAGGTAGTGCTGCTTCCACTCGCGCACCACCTGCCCCCTATCGTCGTAATAGTACACCGTCCACAGGTACGTGGCAGAGGTGCCCAGCACCTTCGCCTTCGTAGCCACCAGCTGCCCTTTAGTCATGCCGCTGTAGCTGGTCGATTGGTTGTGCGGCAGCCCGGGGATGCCACTGTAATCATCGTAGTAATGGACTTCCAGCACATCCAGGTTTGCCACCGTATTCGGCAACGAAGTTTTTGTATAGCCGTGCAGGTTACCGCTGGCGGATGAGCGCCCCTCCCACTGCACCGAAGCGCCACCCACCGCGGCAGCCAGCGTACTGTACGCCGCCGTGTGGTTCTTCTCCACACCCCGCATAACCACCCGGCCGTGCACGTCGTATTTCTGGAACCAGTGGTACGGCCCTGGGCCGAAACCCGGATAGGTTTCGTCCTGCTGCCGGCTGTCTTGGTGGAAAACCACTTGGTCAAGCCCGTTGTAAATGTAGTTCTCCCACGCAGCCGTTCCGGGAAGGCGGCGGTGCGACAACCGGTTGCGCATATCGTAGCGGTACTGGTAGGCATATTGGTCCAGCCAGTCGGCCTTGTCCGTGGGGAAAGAGGCCCGGTCCGGTTCCGCCGCCGGCGGGAGTACATAGCCCAGGTTGCCGTAGTCGTCATATACGTAATAGGTGCTCAACATCTCCGGTGTAGAGCCGTTCTGGTTGAAGGTGCGGCGGAGTACCACGCGCCCCAGCTTGTCGGTATATTCCTCCGTGGTGTGCAACCGGCCGGCAAACGTTTCTATACTGCCCGATTGGCCTTCGTCCGCCACCACCGCCACCTCCAGCTGCCCCGAAGCATAGTATCCATCCAGCGTAAGGGCGGGCTCATTGCTTGCATTCAGGTTTATCCCATAACGGGCCACGCGCCGCGTGGTGGCCAACGTACCGAAACCCGTGGTGTTGTTGGTAGTGTGGAAGGTACGTACCGTGTGGCCGCTGCCGGCCATCGAACCGTGCTGGGCATGCCACACGGACCCGGCAAAACCCTGCTCGCGCACACGGTCCAGCGGCGAGGGCTCATACAGGAGTTGGCTGTACGACGGCGTGGTGCCGCCATAAGAAAGGATTTTCACGATCCCCGACCCCGAAGGCGGGTTATTGTAGTAGGTGGCCTGCGCCGCGGCAGCCCCGCTCTTGAACGCACCTCCCAAGCCGGTGGCTGTGGCGTATGGTAGGTACTGTTTGTCGGCCCGCCCGAACGCATCGTAGCTCATGGCCACCACCACATCCTTGCCCTTGCCGGGCACCGCCTTTACCTGCACCTCCTGCACCTGCCGGCCCAACCCGTCAAAATAACGCACATCCTGCATGGCCTGCTCGGGCAAGGGGTTCGCCGGGGCGCTCGCCAGGGCCGATAGGTAAGTGAATGTCTGGATGTAGTTCCAGTTGCCCAGCGGGGTCGGGCTGCCCCCGCCGGGGGTGCCGCTGATGTAGGCATGGAATGTGCCCCCGGTGCTGAATCCACCCGCCAGAGTGATGCTCACCGGGTCGGTATGGTCGCCCGTCATGTTGGCTGCGCTCAGCACAAGCTGCGCCCGGGTTGCGGGGATGGTCAGAAATAGCGCGACGAGCAGTAAGCCCGTCCGCCTATACAGTGGTATTGCTTTCATCGCTGTTGCTGGTTACGGTGTACGGTAATTGTAATGGAAACGCTGCACGGGGTATTCCTCATTATCCTTAATCCACTGCAGGCGCTGGAAGTCATCGTATTCATAGTGCACGGTGGATCCCTTTTCATCGGTCTTGCTCCGTAGGCCCACATGCGGTTCATGGGTGTAGGTGGTCACCAACGCACCCGCCAACTGCGAATTGGTGCGCAGCGGCTGGAGGAATGACCGCACCTGTTGCGGTGTGGGGTTGGCCTGGTTGCAGAAATTGTTTACCACCGTGGTGCCGCCCAGGGCCGCCACCACCGTGGCATACGTCGCATTCCGGATCTCCGCAATCGGGTATTGTTTGCCGTAACCCCACAAGTAAACCGTGCGGGGCCCGTTGATGGAAGCGGTGATTTTCCGTGTAACCTGCAGCAGGTTCCCCTTGTCATCATAGGTATCATAACTGTATGTTGGATACAGGGTAGCCCCTTTTTCTGATTGTTTTACCAGGATGGGCACCTGGAAGCCGGAGACCGTACCCCACGTGGTTTCTTTATGGCTCAGTTGCTTCGCCGGGCTCACCTGGTTAACCACCTCGTCGATTACCGGCGCTATCCTGTTCTTGTTTACCATCTGCTGGTAAACGGTACCGGTATAGTCGTATGGGTACTTGTAAGTGGTCTGCAACTGCACACCCTTGCTATCGGTCACCCGGACACGGCTGGGCTGGGTGTATTCGGCATTGTCGTAGAAATACTCCGTCTGCTTCGCCCGCGGAACGGGGCCGGAATAATCGGTTTCAATGGTCTTTGACAGCAGCATCCTGCCCACGGCTATGCCGTATTGGCCACTCTCATAATAATCACTCGGCGGTTGCGACCCCGCCCCGAGTGGATAAGACTGGTTATAAAGATCGAAATGATTTCCGTCGAAATTGCCACCAACAACACTGAATTCGACCTTCAGGAAAGCATAAACCACCCGTATCATCATTGGCCGAAGATATCGCTCGTATGTGTACTCCGTTTTCAGAACGGGAGTAAGTGTGCCCGCTACATTCTTGTAGCTGGTTTCTGCCTTTTTCATACCCATGAACCCCGCTGTCTGAATACGTCTGATATTGGTGCCTTCAATATGACTCCCTGTCCAAAGCGGCACAGTGATGTCATGGAACACATCTGGAGCGTAGTAACGATATACCTTCTTTCCCTGCAATTGTGTAGATCCCTCCCGGTACTCGCTCACGCTGGTATAATAAATCGGCGCCCCATTTGCATAGGTGAAATCGAGAAAAGACGAAGGGAGATAAGTCGTTTTGGTTTCGTTCGCAACCGGATAAAGGCAGCTCCTATTGTCACAATCGATTGGAATGGGATAAAACGGCGGCGTGTCGTTTCCGGGTACGTCATTCGGTCCCGTCAGGTAACTCATGACCTGCTCGTAGCTGAAACCCGCATAGGTAATGTTACCTTCCACATCGGTATCGCTTGCGGGAGGATTGATCAACACCCCAGTGCCATCCTCGCTTTCGCCATATTTATAATGCTTACGTGAAACCGGGGTTGTTCCACCAGCATCGTAGTGCAATATGCTACTGACCCGCAAACCGCCGCCTATACGGGTTACCGGTCCGCCACTTTGCTGCACTTTATACCTGTTTGCCTCGAAATTGAATACCGTGAAACCCTGCGTCGGGTAAGTAATACGGGACAATACGCCTTTCTTCATGTATTGTTCATTAGGCATCTCCTGGCTGCTGTTGCCCCCGAAATTGAAAACGACATTGTCATGGAAATAGTTGCTGTAAAAATAATAGCGCTGGCTGAGGCTGTGAGCCGGTACGGCGGATGTTCCTGCATTGGGATGCGGGATTTCAAAGGTATAAGCATTGCGGTAACCCCAAACGTCGTGCCCTTTCAAGTGGTTGCCGAAACACTGCTTGTCAAGGTACTGTAACGTGTAGGTTTCCACGGCCGGCGCTTGTTTGCCCGATATCCGTACTTCGTCAAGGTAGAGTGTCCCCTGAAAATCAGGGCCGTTGATATTCTCAGCCTCCTGCATATACACAGCAGGCGTGTAACTCTGAATAAAGCTAATTTCCTTCTGCCTGTTGCTTTGCCCCCGGTAGACCGTAATGGTCTCCAGTTTATCCGCTCCCGATAACAACACTCGCCCCCACTGTAGGTAATCTGCTTGAGTGCAAGCCCTCCCACACTAATGGAGGTGTAATTGACTCCCTGGGTAACTGGATAGATCTTATCGGTGACTGTCCCCGTTGTGCTGTTCACATAGGGAACATGGAAACGTCTGGATTTGGCCGTATGTTCCATCCATTTAGGAGTGGAGACAGACCACAGATCCACCGATTGTAGCAAATGTTCATAACTGTTTGCGTTGTTAATCGGATATTGATCTGAACGGTAGTAAGGGCGGAAAGCACTTGGGTTTTGTCCATTGTAATAATATTCGATTTTATCTTGGTAAGTCCGGAATTGGGCAACAGCTTTCTTCTCATACTCAAAATCAATCTGCGATGTCCCCGTTGCATTGACGATCTGTTTGCATTTCCAAGATGAAATTATGCAGTCAATACAGGTTCCTATTCCAATTTGTCCCGTTACTTCAAAACCCAGAGACACTGCATCATCGGTATCCCAGCCCCCAGACGGGATGACACTCCCAAAAAAATAAACGGTACCGTCCGTATCGACGATTTTGAACTGCCCCTGGTTCCAGGTAATCTCGATATCGTTATAAGGTACCGGTACAATGGTATAACCCGTGCCCGTGTTGTCCTTTTGGAAATAGAAGGAACCTGATTTATTCGGCAGTTTATAATTGAATTTGTCGGGGCTGCCGTCCTTTTCGCCCATGGCAATATCATACTGGTTCCTGTAGGGAAACGGAGTGACTGAATTTAACGGATAGGCGTTGGCGTCTGAATAATACAGTGTATCCTTGCTTTTTACGAACGTATTTGCCAAGTAGCCAACAGACGCCTTGATATCATCCAGTCCGTTTACAGATCTGGTAATCTGCAAATCACTGGTTAAGGACCACCCCAGCCCCGCCCGGGTCGCTTGCTCATTGATACGGAAGCCACCCGCATGGTACTGCAGGGCAATCGGGAGTACCATACCCCCTACCCGGATCTCGTGCAGGGGAATACTGATATCCGGTATCCCCGTATTTAGGTTGACCGGGTAATTCACCATTTTGGCTAACGCAGCCGCCTCGGGCGAGACCGGCAGGATCTTGTTCGGCTGGGCAATCAACCCCCAGGGATAAAAAATAGCGAGTATGATTAT